>NZ_AP026709.1:360000-362500 GCF_027923765.1 Pseudodesulfovibrio nedwellii
TGTACCGAAGCTTTGGGTTCATACTATGTATGAGCGGTAGGAGAGCGTTCTCAGATGGGATGAAGGTGGACCGTGAGGTTAGCTGGACTAATGAGAAGTGATCATGCTGGCATGAGTAACGATAAAATAAGTGAGAAACTTATTCGCCGTAAACCTAAGGTTTCCTGGGTAAAGCTAATCTTCCCAGGGTAAGTCGGCCCCTAAGGCGAGGCAGAAATGCGTAGTCGATGGGAAACAGGTTAATATTCCTGTACATGTATATGTGTGCGATGGAGGGACGCAGAAGGATAGATGGTCCGGGTGTTGGATATTCCCGGTGCAAGCGTGTAGGGTTGAACTGTAGGTAAATCCGCAGTTCTTTATGCCTGAGACGTTATGCCGAGTCTTTAATCGACGGAAGCCATTAATTCCATACTGCCAAGAAAAGCTTCTAAGTTTAGCATATGCATACCGTACCGCAAACCAACACAGGTAGGTGGGTCGAGCAGACCAAGGCGCTTGAGAGAACTCTGGTTAAGGAACTCGGCAAAATGACCCCGTAAGTTCGCAAGAAGGGGTGCTTGAAATTGTGATCATTTTACTATGTGAGCAACTTCAAGACGCAGTGAATCGGGGGGGGCGACTGTTTACTAAAAACATAGGTCTCTGCTAAGTCGTAAGACGATGTATAGGGACTGACGCCTGCCCGGTGCTGGAAGGTTAAGAGGTGGGGTTAGACTTCGGTCGAAGCTCTGAATCGAAGCCCCAGTAAACGGCGGCCGTAACTATAACGGTCCTAAGGTAGCGAAATTCCTTGTCGGGTAAGTTCCGACCTGCACGAATGGCGTAACGATCCCCCCACTGTCTCAACCAGAGACTCAGT
The DNA here is from genome assembly GCF_027923765.1 of Pseudodesulfovibrio nedwellii. Taxonomy (NCBI): domain Bacteria; kingdom Pseudomonadati; phylum Thermodesulfobacteriota; class Desulfovibrionia; order Desulfovibrionales; family Desulfovibrionaceae; genus Pseudodesulfovibrio; species Pseudodesulfovibrio nedwellii. The sequence goes on from NZ_AP026709.1 coordinate 360,863, forward strand.
GAAATTGAATTCCCAGTGAAAATGCTGGGTACCCGCGGAAGGACGGAAAGACCCTGTGCACCTTTACTGCAGCTTGACATTGGTATTTGATTAATAATGTGTAGGATAGCTGGGAGACTTTGAAGCATGTTCGCTAGAGTGTGTGGAGTCAACCTTGAAATACCAGCCTTTATTACTTAGGTATCTAATCCGTAGCCGTCATCCGGCGCGGAAACAGTGTCTGGTGGGTAGTTTGACTGGGGCGGTCGCCTCCTAAATAGTAACGGAGGCTTGCAAAGGTTACCTCAGGCTGATTGGAAACCAGCCGTTGAGTGCAAAGGCATAAGGTAGCTTGACTGTGAGAGAGACATCTCGAGCAGGAACGAAAGTTGGTCTTAGTGATCCGGTGGTTCCGCATGGAAGGGCCATCGCTCATAGGATAAAAGGTACGCCGGGGATAACAGGCTGATCGCGTCCAAGAGTTCACATCGACGACGCGGTTTGGCACCTCGATGTCGGCTCATCACATCCTGGGGCTGAAGCAGGTCCCAAGGGTACGGCTGTTCGCCGTTTAAAGTGGTACGCGAGCTGGGTTTAAAACGTCGTGAGACAGTTTGGTCCCTATCCTCCGTGGGCGTAGGAGAATTGAAGAGGGTCTGCCCCTAGTACGAGAGGACCGGGGTGGACGAACCTATGGTGTTTCTGTTGTCACGCCAGTGGCATTGCAGAGTAGCTAAGTTCGGATAGGATAACCGCTGAAAGCATCTAAGCGGGAAGCCAGCCTCAAGATTAGTTCTCCCTGGACATTTATGTCCCTAAAGATCCCTTGAAGACTACAAGGTTGATAGGCTGGGTGTGTAAGCAACGTGAGTTGTTCAGCTAACCAGTACTAATAGATCGTGCGGCTTATTTAACAACTTAATGGAATTCTCTCTTCCCCTGTTTACTTATATATTTGAGTAGACATTACTCAACTCTTTTTCTTGGTGCCCAAGGAGGAGGGGGTACACCCGGTCCCATTCCGAACCCGGTAGTTAAGCCCTCCATCGCCGATGATACTGCATGGTAGCGTGTGGGAAAGTAGGTCGGTGCCAAGGATCTTTTAAGAAAAGCCCTGATTCATATGAATCAGGGCTTTTCTGCGTTCTCAACTCAACATGCGAAAACCAAAGTTGACCATCCCGGCCAGATCAATCAAGACTTTATCATTGTTTCCGGCCACCAATTCCCAGCCCGCACTCAAATTGTTTCTCGAATGTGCACACCTGGTGGAAGAGTCGGAACCATCCGGTTATTATCAAGATATTTCAAAAGCCTTGGTTTTCTCTGAACCAGGGCTTTTTGTGTTTTGAGCCGTGAGAACCAGGGACAGGCTGTACCATTTTGAGCGGATGAGGTTCGACATTGGTTCATGACCTTATAGAGTAGAGACAATTGAAGTGAAAAAGTTGTTTTTCATTATGTCTTTGAGGTTCATCGAATTAATGGTCAAGCAGTTCGTTTTTTTTAGTGTGGAGATCCTAAAATTACGCTTCGTTTGTGGCTTTTGGAGAGGTGGTATTCGAGTATTCTTAGAGCTGTATGGAATTGAGTTCCCTTAGTGAGGATGAAGAATGCCTAGTGGTACCCGAATGTTGTGTTGCCACGCTATTTTAGCTT